>NZ_PTXM01000066.1:0-456 GCF_004343765.1 Burkholderia sp. SRS-25 | reverse complement strand
GAGTTCGAATCATCTTGAGATACATCGATACAATCACAACCCGGATAGTTTTCACGTCCATCTCAAGACGCTTCCGCTATCCAAATTACTTACTTCTTCCAGATTGTTAAAGAACGACAGCCGATACGTACTACGTATCACTCTGACTGGCTCAATCGCCAATGCAAAATTCTCGGTTCAGTGTCTGAACCAAGCCCTTAGCGTTGGTGATTGGTGGAGGCAGACGGGATCGAACCGACGACCCCCTGCTTGCAAAGCAGGTGCTCTCCCAGCTGAGCTATGCCCCCATGTACAGATTTGCCTCAGGTGTGTACCGCCACACAAGACGGTGGTGGGTCTGGTTGGATTCGAACCAACGACCCCCGCCTTATCAAGACGGTGCTCTAACCGACTGAGCTACAGACCCCTGAGTCTGTCTTTAAATTTACAGCCGATAAGCGTGAGCGCTCAACTTTG
>NZ_PTXM01000065.1:0-553 GCF_004343765.1 Burkholderia sp. SRS-25 | reverse complement strand
AGGTGAAGCGGCCTTCCTTGCCGTTGTGCCAGCGTTGCGTGAGGTTGCCGCGCGCGTCGTACTGGTAGTGGGTGCCGGCGTATTGCTTGAGCAGGTTGTCCAGCGCCTTGATGCGTGGCATGCGCTGACGCTCGGCTTCGCGCTGCTCGGCCGGATCGATCAGGTTGCTCGCCGGATCGAAGTCGAAGGTCTCGTGGCCGAGCCGGCTTTGCGCTTCGAGCAGGCGGCCTACCGGATCGTAGCGGTAGGCGAGCTGGCCGCGCCGCGTGTCGTTGATGTCGGTGAGCTGGCCGCTGGCGTCGTAGCGGTAGCGGCGCACCAGCAGGCGGTTGCCGCCGCCTGTGTGCGTGGGGGCGGACGTGTCGTGCGCCAACACCTGCTCGCTCAAGCGTCCCATGGCGTCCCACTGCTGCGTTTGCAGCAGGCGGTTGAGCGGAGCGACGGTGATGGGACGTGCGGAGGATGCGGACGGTTCAGGTGCTTGGCTTGCCATAGGTGCTCCAGGGGCCGAGCACCACAACTACTGCCTCCGGTGAAGGAATGACTAGCAGCA
>NZ_PTXM01000064.1:0-612 GCF_004343765.1 Burkholderia sp. SRS-25 | reverse complement strand
TACGGATCAAAGCTTGTTTGCCAGCTCCCCGTAGCTTTTCGCAGGCTACCGCGTCCTTCATCGCCTGTGATCGCCAAGGCATCCACCACATGCACTTGTTCGCTTGACCCTATAACGAGTCTGTCTCGTCGACAGTCGCTACAGGTTGAGTTCTCGCGTTGTGCCGTATTCCAATTGAGTCAAACATAGAGTTCGAATCATCTTGAGATACATCGATACAATCACAACCCGGATAGTTTTCACGTCCATCTCAAGACGCTTCCGCTATCCAAATTACTTACTTCTTCCAGATTGTTAAAGAACGACAGCCGATACTTTCGTACCGCTCTGACTGGCTCAATCGCCAATGAGAAAAACTCGAACCAAACTTCATTCGAATGTTTGTCATTGATGATTATCGAAAGCGGCCGGCATTATAACCGATTAAACCGCTAACAGACAGTCTTTCTGTCTTTATCAACAGCCGATAAGCGTGAGCGCTCAATTTTGCGAGAAGCTCTGGAAAGGAGGTGATCCAGCCGCACCTTCCGATACGGCTACCTTGTTACGACTTCACCCCAGTCATGAATCCTACCGTGGTGACCGTCCTCCTTGCGGTTAGACTAGCCACTT
>NZ_PTXM01000063.1:0-707 GCF_004343765.1 Burkholderia sp. SRS-25 | reverse complement strand
GGCAAGACCGCAGTCGTCACGGGCGCCGCGAGCGGCATCGGCAAGGAAATCGCACTCGAGCTCGCGAAAGCGGGCGCGGCCGTCGCGATTGCCGACCTGAACCAGGACGGCGCGAACGCGGTCGCCGACGAGATCGTCAAGGCGGGCGGCAAGGCGATCGGCGTCGCGATGGACGTGACGAACGAGGAGGCCGTGAACAGCGGTATCGACAAGGTGGCCGAAACGTTCGGCTCGGTCGACATCCTCGTGTCGAACGCGGGCATCCAGATCGTGAACCCGATCGAGAACTATTCGTTCGCCGACTGGAAGAAGATGCAGGCGATCCACGTCGACGGCGCGTTCCTCACGACCAAGGCGGCGCTGAAGCACATGTACAAGGACGATCGCGGCGGTGTCGTGATCTACATGGGTTCGGTGCACTCGCACGAAGCGTCGCCGCTGAAGTCGGCGTACGTGACGGCCAAGCACGGCCTGCTCGGCCTGGCGCGCGTGCTGGCGAAGGAAGGCGCGAAGCACAACGTGCGCTCGCATGTCGTGTGTCCGGGCTTCGTGCGCACGCCGCTGGTCGACAAGCAGATTCCGGAGCAGGCGAAGGAGCTCGGCATCAGCGAAGAGGAAGTGGTGAAGAAGGTGATGCTCGGCAATACGGTCGACGGCGTGTTCACGACCGTTCAGGACGTCGCGCAGACGGTGCTGTTCCTGTCGGC
>NZ_PTXM01000062.1:0-726 GCF_004343765.1 Burkholderia sp. SRS-25 | reverse complement strand
CAGCGCATGCCACGCATCAAGGCGCTGGACAACCTGCTCAAGCAATACGCCGGCACCCACTACCAGTACGACGCGCGCGGCAACCTCACGCAACGCTGGCACAACGGCAAGGAAGGCCGCTTCACCTGGGACCTGTTCGACCGCCTCACCCACTACGAAGACGAGCGCCTGAAAGTCGCCTACAGCTACGACGCGCTCGGCCGGCGCCTGTCCAAGCACAGCCAGGCGCACTACGAGGAAAGAAGGGAAGCGGGACCCCACTGGAACCGCGCCGAACGGGTGAAGCGCAACCGCGAGCTGCAATGCGGCTTCACCCTCTACGGCTGGGACGGCGACATGCTGGCGTGGGAAAGCAAGATCGCCGACGAGGACGGCTTTGGTGCGCGCACCACGCACTACGTCTACGAGCCGGGCAGCTTTGTGCCGGTAGCGCAGGCGGTGCGCGACGACGCCATCGAATTGCTCGACCAGCCCGAATACGGCGATTACTACCGCCAGGATGAAGACCCGCTGTGGAGCCCTCCGCCGTCTGCGCCGCCGATCAACAGCCTGGCGTGGTACCAGTGCGACCACCTCGGCACGCCGCAGGAACTGACGGACGAGCACAGCGAGATTGCGTGGAGTGCGGAGTACCGCGCGTGGGGTGTTGCGCAGGAGGCGATCAGGAAGGCGTCAGGGAAGGCTCAGTTCGCCAATCCCATCCGCTTCCAGGGGCAGTACCATGAC